>DASYDW010000029.1 GCA_036499395.1 Pirellulales bacterium | reverse complement strand
GCATGGTGGCGTACTCCTGGGGAATTGGGTCCGTAATCAACCAAATTCAAACCCAAGTACGCCGCCTTTTTCAACTCAACTCATCCACAACTTTCGGTTATATCTCGCTATACGGCGGCTGCTATCATTTCACCCATCTTGACAAGCCATCCACGAACGTCGCCCAATGGATCGGCCTCGGTCAGAAGATCAGGCGTCATAATTGGCGGGTGGCTACTTTTCACGGATACAGAATACCTCGCCACGACGCTGCCCTGCAAATGTCAATCGGGCCAAATTCCTTTTCAACAGCAGTCGTCGCGGCCCCGACTTGCCCTCCGCCATGTCAGTAGCCAAAACGAGTGCCTTGCCGCCAAGTTGTTCGACATCGCGACAAGCGCCATCGAGCCCCGCCTTGCCACGTGCCAACAGGCCGATGCAAGCCCCTTGTCTCGCGAAAGCACGTACCGTAGCGCAACCAACTCCGGCTGACGCTCCGGTCACAACCACGACTTCTGGTTGAAGTTTGCTTGTCACCATACTCTCCATGGTTGGTTCCGCAGTTTTGAGCTCAGCCCGCATCTCATAGTTGATCGGCGCCGGCATTTCTTTATGACGACGAAGACGGAATTGGAGAACTCCATATCTACTCCCTTTCGTTGCACGCGTCCTGAGACGCGTAGTCGTGCTTCAGATCATTCTCAACATAAATAAATGCGTGTGGATCCAGTCCTACTCTGCATATCCGCGCGACGTAGACCCATTGGCGAGACTGATTCGCCGTCGATCACAACGGTCTCGAAATGGCCGATTATCTCGTCGTCGCGACGTGGTCGGCTATATTCTCAAGGGCGAGTGACGCTATGAGTTACTTTGGAGAGGGGGCCGTTTGAATCGATTCGCGCCGCAGATAGACTAGAATATTCCTGCGGTTGTGACGGCGGCAATTTGCCGAGCAGACTCCGCATGCCTCTTCTGTGGGATTTTGCATGGAGTCGAGTCAACAAAGCGGAACTTCAGTCCCGAATGCTGGACCAAAACGACCGTCTGCACCTAACGCAATAAAGACGACCGTCCGCCGACTATGGTCCGGAGAGGCATTAAGTCCGTTTGTCTACGCGGCCATCGGCCTTTCCACTTGGGGAATTTTCTTTGCCGACCTCTACACTCCCTTAGGCGTCGCCGTATGGGTTTTCTACCTCATGCCAGTCGTACTAACGCTTTTTGTCTGGCGATCATGGGCACCGCCGACAGTCGCGATTATCGTGACGGCACTGATGACGGTCGGCTTTTTCTATAGCTCACTCGGCCTAA
The DNA here is from genome assembly GCA_036499395.1 of Pirellulales bacterium. Classification (NCBI taxonomy): domain Bacteria; kingdom Pseudomonadati; phylum Planctomycetota; class Planctomycetia; order Pirellulales; species Pirellulales bacterium. Next base: position 6,566 of record DASYDW010000029.1, on the reverse strand, counting down.
GTCCCGAGGTAGCCCGACTCAATCGAGGCTTCGGCATCGCGACAGTCTGGATCATGGCTGTCGTCGGATATTACTTCAATCGGAACAAGCGCACGCTCCGACGCCAGAACTGGCTCCAGTATGGACAAACAGAGCTTAGCGAGGTCCTTGGCGGCGAACAGCGAATGGAGCAACTCGGAGAGAACGTCCTTCGATTCTTAGCGGAATACGTCGACGCGCAGGCTGGCGCGTTCTTCGCCGCCATGCAAGGCGAATTCCGACGTATTGCAACATACGGCGTGCCAAGCGAAGCGGATATTCCCACTCGACTCGGCGCCAATGATGGATTACTTGGGCAGGCGGTAAGAGATAACCGCACGTTTTTCGTTAATGACGTGCCCGACGGTTATCTGACCTTTGGTTCTGCGTTGGTCAAGGGAAAGCCACGGCACCTGGTAATTGTGCCGGTTTCTGTCGATGGATCGGTTAACGCCGTATTCGAACTCGGGTTCGTCCATCTGTATAACAGCGCAATCAGCGAGCTATTTGAACGCCTATCGGAGTCGATTGGCGTAGCCGTGCGCTCTGCCCATTATCGCACTCATCTTCAAAATCTGCTGGAAGAAACCCAACGGCAAGGCGAAGAGCTTCAGTCTCAGTCAGAAGAGTTGCGAGTTTCAAACGAGGAGCTTGAAGAGCAGAGTCGAGCGCTAAAGGAATCGCAAGGTCGCCTCGAACAACAGCAAGCTGAACTCGAACAGACGAACGTACAGCTTGAAGAACAAACGCAAATCCTTGAGACCCAGCGCGACGAACTTGGACGCACGGCGGAGCGTCTGCAGTCGCAGGCAAGTGAACTGGATCAAGCCAGCCGGTACAAGTCAGACTTCCTGGCAAATATGTCGCACGAGCTGCGCACTCCACTCAACTCGTCACTCATATTGGCAAAACTGTTGGCGGACAATCCACACGGTAACTTGACCGGTGAACAGGTGCAATTTGCTGAGACGATTCGGGCTGCCGGCAATGATTTGCTCACGCTCATCAACGACATTCTAGACCTCTCAAAAATCGAGGCGGGGCGGATGGAGGTCCGCCCGGAAGCCGTGCCCACGAGACAAATGGTCGACGACCTCGTGCGAATGTTTGAGCCCGTTGCGGCTTCAAAGGGACTTCAACTCACTGCGGACATTTCTCCCGACTGCCCCGAGGTCATTGGCACCGACCGGCAACGGCTCGAACAGATTCTGAAGAACCTATTGTCGAACGCGACGAAGTTTACCGAAACGGGCGCGGTTGCGCTTCGTGTCGATCGTTCGCCAGCCGGCCCTGTCGAATTCAACGTCACCGATACAGGAATTGGCATTCCATCCGAACAGCAACAAATCATATTCGAGGCCTTTCGCCAGGCCGATGGCACGACGAATCGAAAATATGGCGGCACGGGACTCGGGCTGTCCATCTCGCGCGAGCTGGCGCGTTTGCTCGGTGGAGAACTTCGGTTAGTCAGCTCGCCGGACAATGGAAGTACCTTTACGGTATCGATTCCCGAAGTCTACGACCCGACCATCGTGCGACCGCGCGATGTCGTTTCGCCGCGAAATCTCTTAGCGGAAGTCAAAGGTACCGGAACACCGCGTGTTAAATCAACAGCGTTAGAGCATGGATTACTCGAACCGCCGACACGTTTCCCGCGCGTAGCAGATGATCGCGAGACTCTCGCTGGCCAAAGCAGAATCATTCTTGTCGTCGAAGACGACCCACCGTTTGCGCAGATCCTTTCGAGCCTCGTGCATGAGTTGAATTTCAAATGTCTCATAGCCACGACCGCTGAAGATGCGTTGGCACTTGCGTTTAAGCATGTACCGAACGCCGTATTGCTCGATATTGGGCTGCCAGATCATTCCGGCTTGACTGTCCTGGACCGTCTCAAGCACGAGCCGCGTACCCGACATATCCCGGTGCATGTCGTCTCTGCCAGCGATGATGCCGAAACGGCTATGGCGTTGGGCGCCGTGGGTTACATTATCAAGCCGGTCGAACGTGAGAAACTGGTCGAAGCAATACAACGACTGGAAACGCGACTTGCCCAGAGTATGCGACGAGTGCTCGTTGTTGAGGATGATCCAGTTCAGCTTGATAGCATGCGACGGCTTCTTGGCTCTCACGACGTTGAAACGGTTGGGGTGGGAACTGCTGCTGAGTGCTTGAACCTTCTCAAGGGCCAGACCTTCGACTGCATGGTTCTGGATCTCTCGCTCCCAGACGCAACTGGGTACTCGCTACTAGAGACACTGAGCCGCGAAGATGCGTACTCCTTTCCCCCGGTAATTGTCTACACGGGACGCGACCTTTCGCAAGATGATGAGCAGCGACTTCGTCGCTATTCCAAATCCATCATCATTAAGGGCGCCAAGTCACCCGAACGACTCCTCGACGAGGTAACGCTCTTTCTGCATCAAGTCGTGGCCGACCTCCCGCCCGAACACCAACGAATGCTGGAAAAGGCGCGGAGCCGAGATGCTGCTTTGGAGAATCGCCGAATTCTGGTGGTCGAGGACGACGTTCGGAATGTCTTTGCGGTGACCAGTGTCTTGGAGCCACAAGGAGCAACCGTTCAAATCGCCCGTAACGGCCGAGAGGCGATCGAGGCAATTGAAGGATCAGTCGGCGATCCCAGTCGTAAGATCGATCTTGTGCTTATGGATGTGATGATGCCCGAGATGGATGGACTGACAGCAACACGTGAACTCCGCAGTCGGCCTGAGTGGAAGAAATTGCCAATCATTATGTTGACGGCCAAAGCAATGCGCGACGATCAGGAAAGTTGCATCACCGCGGGCGCCAATGATTATTTGGCAAAACCGCTCGACGTCGAGAAGCTGCTTTCGCTCGTCCGAGTGTGGATGCCAAGATAATGGGAACGTTGCCAGTGCGCCACGAAACTGAAGACATTGAGATTCGGCTGCTTCTTGAAGGTATTGTCCAAAAGTATCACTACGACTTTCGTGGCTATGCAATGGCCTCTATCAAACGCCGCTTGCGTCAAGCCCGCGATCACTTCGATTGCCGAACGTATTCGCAGCTTCAAGAGCGGGTGCTTCACGAGCCAAAGCTGTTTGCGGCATTACTTTCCTTTCTTACTGTGCAAGTAAGCGAGTTATTCCGTGATCCAGCGTACTTCATCGCCATTCGTGAACTGCTGGTGCCGCACCTCAGGACTTATCCCTCTTTGAAAGTGTGGGTTGCGGGATGCAGTGCGGGAGAAGAGTTGATGTCGCTTGCGATTCTTTTTCGCGAGGAAGAGTTAGAGGATCGGACACTCTTTTATGGCACTGACATAAATCCCCAGGCACTGCAGCGGGCCGAGGCCGGAATTTATGACCTCGACCGAATCTCACTGTTTACCGAGAACCACCGTCTGGCAGGAGGAAAATCTTCCTTGTCCAACTACTATACCGCGGCCTACGGCTCGGCCGTTTTTGACAAAAGCCTACGCCGCCGGGCAGTCTTCTCCGATCACAGCCTCGTTTCCGACCAAGTCTTTGCCGAGGTCCAACTCATTTGTTGTCGCAACGTCCTCATCTATTTCGACCGTGGTCTTCAGGATCGCGCCGTCGGCTTGTTCAAAGAATCGCTTACGAGAAAAGGATTTTTAGGACTGGGATCAAAAGAAAGCTTGCGATTTTCCGCGCATGTCGATGCCTTTGACGACTTCGTGCATTCCGAGCGAATTTATCAGAAACGTGGATGACATGAGTACTAGCAGCACGGCTCGCATCTCCGAATCGACCGTGCCTTGTATCAGAGCGATCGCCATTGGCGCTTCCGCTGGCGCTCTCGATGCGTTGTCGATCATTTTGCCTGCTCTTCCGGCTGGGTTTCCGATCCCGGTCTTGGTGGTCGTTCACCTTCCAGCGGACAAGGAAAGTCTCCTCGCCAACCTTCTGGACGCAAAGTGCCAGATGGACGTCCGAGAAGCTGCAGACAAAGAACCAATCCAGTTTGGAACGATTTACCTTGCCCCGCCCGCCTACCACATGCTCGTCGAGAACGATCAATCGCTGTCGCTGTCGGCTGATGAACCCGTCAATTTCTCGCGGCCATCAATTGACGTACTCTTCGAAACGGCGGCCGACGCCTATGGTTCAAGCTTGGTAGGAGTTATTCTAACGGGTGCCAACAACGACGGTGCCTATGGACTTCGGACGGTAGTCGAGAGGGGTGGAATCGCCCTCGTACAACGTCCCGATCAGTCGTATGCGTCAGCTATGCCTCTCGCCGCGCTTAGTGCCTGTCCTCAAGCTCAGTCGCTGAGCTTGAATGAAATCAGTGACTATCTTTCTTCTCTTGCCAAGACTGAATAGAAATGGCGGATCCGGTCCATTACTTGCTTGTCGATGACCTAGAGGAAAACCTCTTGGCCCTTGAAGCATTGTTGCGCCGTGACGGGCTCGTGCTGCTGAAAGCGCGCTCGGGGCCGGAAGCGCTGGAATTGCTCTTACAGTATGACATGGCGCTAGCGCTCGTTGACGTTCAAATGCCAGGAATGGACGGCTTTGAGTTGGCGGAGCTGATTCGCGGGATGGAACGCACTCGTCGCGTGCCACTCATCTTTCTCACGGCGGGAAGCCCGGACCCGCAGCGGCGATTTCGCGGGTATGAAGCCGGCGCCGTGGATTTTATCCGCAAACCGATAGAACCAGATATTTTGCGCAGCAAGGCAGATGTTTTCTTCGAATTGTATCGGCAACGACAAGAGGTCGCTCGTCAGCGAGACGAACTTCATGCCGCAACCGACGAGAATGTCCGCTTGCTCAATGAGAGCAGAGAGGCAGATCGCCGAAAAGATGAATTTCTTGCAACCTTAGCGCACGAGTTGCGCAATCCACTTGCGCCAATTCGCAGCGCCATCGAGATAATGCGAGCACAGGGACTGGAGGACCCGAATCTAGAATGGGCGAGAGAGGTCATCGACCGCCAAGTTAGCAATATGGCGCGGCTGGTTGACGAGCTACTCGATGTGTCGCGAATCACGACAGGAAAGTTGGTGTTGCGTCGGGAGCCGACGGAGTTGGCGACGGTGATCAGCCGGACGGTAGAGGCAACTCAGCCACTGATTGAAGAAAAACTACATCGACTCGAGATCGACCTCCCAGATCCGCCAATCATGCTCGATGCAGATGAAATTCGACTAACTCAGGTTTTCTCAAACCTGCTGACAAATGCCGCCAAGTACACTGATCCAGGTGGTGATTTGCGGATACGAGCGAGCATTATTGGCAATGAAGTCATGGTCGATGTCGAAGATTCAGGGGTCGGCATCCAAAAGGAGATGCTGACGAATGTTTTTCGGCTCTTCACACAGGTCGATCGTTCTTTGAATAATGCGCAGGGCGGCTTGGGAGTAGGACTCGCACTTGTTCGGCGGCTCGTCGAACTGCATGGCGGTACGGTCAACGCGGAGAGTGCCGGCTTAGGCCGCGGAAGTACTTTCAAAGTTCGTTTACCTGTTTCTCGCACGCCTGATAGTAACTCGGAGGTCCAATTCGCGCGGTCACGAAATTCGGCGGTTTCCGTAGAGGCCACCCATCGCATTTTGGTAGTCGACGACAACGTGGATGGTGCCATTTGCCTGGCAATGCTACTAAAGTGCATGGGGCACGAGGCCGTGACTGCTCACACAGGCCCGGAAGGCTTGGCGCTCGCTCGCTCCTTTCGACCGGAAATAATCTTTCTGGATATCGGCTTGCCTGGCATGAACGGCTACGAGTTGTCACGGGCGATTCGGGACGAGGCGGAGATTGCATTTGCAAAGCTCGTCGCGTTGACCGGATGGGGAACGGATGAAGACAAGCGACGAGCCACCGAAGCCGGTTTTGATTTCCATGTGACGAAACCTGTAGACGCTGCCACACTTGCACAGATACTTGCCAAGTTTGCGAATAACACATGATCGACCGGTAAACAGGCGCGTCTATTGACCTTCGCCCCGTTTCCTAATCCTCGGGGGATGTTAGATGTTTTGGAATCTGGCATTTTGAGCAGGAGGTCTAGGATCGATGGGCAAGAAGCACTTTACGGAAGAGCAGATCGCGTTTGCCCTGCGTCAGCATGCCGAGCACTACGAAACTGCCAGCGCCTGCGGCGACAACTACGGCGGCTTTCAAATGTCACTGGACCGCGACTTCAGGCTCGAGGCGTTTCCGTGTGATTCACGTCGCGGGACTACTCCGAGCACTGGCGACTCTTTGGCCACCGGAACGACGGCTCTCACTTCATCATTACCGGTGACGGTGTGTTAGTAGGCGATACCTAACTGCATCGAAGAGGATCGCGACTGCTGCATGCAGTTCAGAGAATCGAGCCGGGTGATAGCGCCGTCTCAGTGGAAACATGGTCTGCCGTTCCCACCGTACAGCACCCTCACCCACCGCGTAGTGGTTGGTAGCGTCCGTCAAGTTGCGCACAATTGATTTTGGGTAGTGGCTGGAACTGGGTTGGTTCTCGTTGGTTTTCTTTTGCCTTTATTCCCCCTAGGGGGAATAAAAAGTTCGCCAGTTTACGCGATCGCTACTTCATCCGTG
>DASYDW010000028.1 GCA_036499395.1 Pirellulales bacterium | reverse complement strand
CACGGATGAAGTAGCGATCGCGTAAACTGGCGAACTTTTTATTCCCCCTAGGGGGAATAAAGGCAAAAGAAAACCAACGAGAACCAACCCAGTTCCAGCCACTACCCAAAATCAATTGTGCGCAACTTGACGGACGCTACCCGTGCTGCAGAGTCATTTCGAGCTGTCGGACCCGTTTGCTTCGGCGTAGAGTCAGCTGTGCGCAAAAGTCAAATGCTGTTCGGCGGCGGCCAGTGAAATGCCGATCGCTGTTATTCTTCCGTGCGCGTGGATTGAACCACGTCTGTTGCCAGTACCGTAATAAGGTACATGAGAACCTCACGTACGCCGGAGGACTTGATGATCCTTCGCCGAGTTGCTCCAAGACGGAATGACCCAGGATGCCGTCGCCGAGCGATTGCAGGTCAGCGATCGTTGGCTCTGTCGCGACGTTCGTTCGCGCATTCTGTGCAGCTACACGCGCCCCCACTCAAAAACAGCGATCACAACGTCCGTCACATGCCGCGATGCATAGAACCATCCACGTGACGTTGCCGCAAAGAGGCTCGTTAAGTTGCCTGCCGGACCCAGCCGTTGGCTACACTGATCCAAAAACGTGCGCGCATGGACACTCGTGGCTGGATCATTCCTATATTCCTCTAATAATTGCAACCAAGGTCCAAATGTTGCATTCATAGCCTTTTGGGCCGCACCGTCAACCAATGGCTTTTCAGACGCCCTGAAAAATATAAACGGTACGGGAGGAAGATTGCTGTTCGCAGATGCTCGCAAATGCCAAAGACTTGGCCCGCGCATCGCTATTAGTTTCTCTTGCTGCGCTGCAATGAGCACGGCGACTTCAACGACCGCGTCCCCCGCCTCATCAACAGGCAAGTACTTTCCAGGGTCAACGTAAAGATAATCACCATCGGAAGGAACATCCCCATCATAAATCGTGCATACAAGGCAATCGATAGAATCCTCGTGCGTATCTACCCACGCCCCATGCTCATGTGTACCGCTGGTCGTGATAGTTCCATTTCGTGCGAAGAAATGAATATTCTTGATACTTCCTGCATCTGTTGAACTCGTCGATTGCATGTGCAATCTAGGGCGAGCAACACCGCCGATATACTCCCCGCGAATACGTTGAATCTTTATTGGCCCTGAAGTCGTGTAAACAACTAGAGTGCTTATCTCAGGTCTCGCGGGCCTGATGTGCCGCCGGTCGCCGTGATAATAGACCTTAGGAAGGAGATCATCGATAAAATACGTTTCGTCGCTCTCAATCGCCTGCCGGCTTCCGGCCCCAATCGTCTGCTTCCATTCTTCATAATCAATCCATCCCAGGCGTTTTTCCGCGAATTGTATCAGTCTCGCGGTATCCCGAGCCTGCAATATTCCGATAAAGTGTTCATCGGCGAAAGAAAGGTCTCTGCTAATCCATTTGCACAAAAACAGGGACGCAAAGAAAATCGCCGGCGCTCCGGCAAAGGAGAAGGTAATCAGTCCAATTTTTCCCCCCAGCGATGCAACCTGCTCCAACGAACCCGTGGCGACCGCCAAGAAAGCAACAAAGGCAGTAATAATCAGCGCCATTAACTGCAAAACAATGTTGTATCGAACGGATTCCCGTATCGTGCGTAGCGAGAAATAAAATACGACGAGTCCAAGTGCCACAATGAGAATAATGGATAGAACTGCGAGCACCACCTCCGTCGGAAGTGGGGGCGCTTGTACACTCTGGTGGACAGCCTGCTCCTGTACGACCTTTGCTGCGATTGCGTCGTCCATGCTTAAATACCATCGCTTTGCGACGAGGAATTGAATCTAGAAAACAGTCGTCCAACTAAATCGAGTTCAGCAATAAGCACACCCAACGTAATCACGATGCAGCCAGCGATGCGGTGTGCCTTTGCATCCTCGGGCTGCAAGGCCAATGTTAGACTCATGACCAGCGCAATCGGTGCATCGAGATTCTCCATGATGGCTCTATGCACACCAGTGATCACTTGGGTCCCATCGACGGTGCAAACCGAATTAGCCCAGTTAGCAAGATAATTTGCCACGGCTGTTGCCAGTATGCCCGTGAAGCAAAGCGCGCCAATTGCCCCGGCGGTAAAGTCCGCCGTGTTCGGCGCGGTACCTGCCATAGCAGCGGCAAGCGTAAAGGCAACTGCAATCAATGCTGTATACGTTGCCGTCCATTTCATTAGTACAAGGGAGTTCGCCCCTTTTGCTACCTCTGCGAGCACAGTAACTTCGATTGCGAGCGCGATCGCACCGGCGAGTCCGATCGCATCGTTAAGAGAGAAATTGCTTAGTGTCATCTCTTCATTCAGCGCCAGTCCTATAAGCGACACCGCGATCCCGACTAGCACACTATGGGATACCTTAGATGTGGGATTAAGTAGGCGAGTAAACAATGGCACCCAGAAGATAAACGTGGCCGTCAGAAACGCCGCGTTCACTGCATTTTCAGCGATCGCCTTTGTCTGGAGGCCATAGAAAAACACCAAACAGGTTGCGACGATAATCGCGGACAAAATCGACAGTCCTCCAAACCGCCGACTTGTTGTGTACTGGACTCCTACTGAGCCGCTCTGGCCGCGTCTCTTGCTTTGTAGGAGGTACACAAGGAAATATGCGACCGTTGCTATCCAGAAACGCGTTGCGAGATAGAAGAAGAATGGGAACGCGACCAAGGCCGACTTTACAATATGAAAGTTTACGCCCCAGATTGACACAGCGAATAACAACGCTGCATACGCAGAGTATCTGCCAGTCATTTGCCACTCCGACGGGGACTCACTCATTGTCCTGGGCAACGTCTGTGCTCGCCATAAGATGGCGTGAAGAGCGGTCGAGTGTAGAGCATACCGGAGTGCGCCGCAACGCCTTCGAGCGACAACTGCTTCCATCCGGAGCGCAAGGCGTTAGTATACCGAGTTGGGCTGTCGTCTTTGGGCAATGTCCTGAAAGCTCCGGAGCCGTAACTATCAGAGCCGGTTTAAAAGTTGCATTGAATTAAGGTTGCGCCCTGGATGAGACTGCGACCAGGACGGTCATCAAAAGGAGGCTTTCGATAGCCGAGCAACACGATGTCAAAGTCAGCGATGAACAATGGGAGAAGATCAGGCCGCGTTTGCCGCGGCGGCAGCGGAGCCACAAAGTCGGTCATCCGCCCGCGGATGTACGGGCGTGTGGGGGAAGCATCTTGGGGATGTTGCGTACTTGCCCTCGCTGGCGGGACTTTCCCGAGCGACATCACGGAAGCCAGCGAAACAATGATCTACAGCACCATGATCGGACTCATGTCACGACGGTTCGCCCGACAAAACGACTTTTGAAGACACCCTCTGAGGGTTGTGATGCTGACATGGGGAGGAAGTCACTTCCACGCCATCGCCTCTTCCGCAATAGGGTGACAGCGAGTCTGTTGTCCTCTACCTGGGGGGGGCAAAATGAGAGATTAGTCGGCTGCGTCGATTAGGGTCGCCCTTATCTAATTTGCACATGGTCCATTCAAAACATGAAAGTCCCAATGCTCAGCTTGCTCAAGAACGCAGTAGGTCGACATATTTTGCTTGAGTTTCCAATCGCCTACGGCTACAACGTGCATTCGTCCAACATTGATCAGAGAGCCGTCTCTTTATCTTAAAGGATGAAAATGCCCACTCTTCCAGGTGACCCCAATGCCGGCGCCGTTAATGGGCCCGAAAAACACGTCTTGATTTTTGGGTATGTTGGAAACTCAAGCGACCAGGATACGACTCGCATTCTCCTGGATCCATCGTTTAGAACATTTATTGATGTCTTTACTAATGACATTACTCACACTGTAACACTTCATCAATCGCAGGCGCCACTAGCGGGCACGTACTTTTGGATAAAAGAGACCGCTTACAAAATTAGCGTATATTCAAACGCACTAGCCAAAAATTTTTCTTTTCCCACTAGTGACTGCCACTCTCTGGACTGCCCGGTCCACACACTTGACGGTTGTCCGATTCCGTCACAAAATATTAATTGCATTCCGTCCGAGCAGGGCGGGTGTGCGCCGTCTACCTTTGCATGCCCTCCGCCAGAAAGTCAAAATTGCCCACCGTCGGATGATGGCGAGTGCAGTCATCAAAGGCGTCACCCATGGACGGCAATGCCATTTTTGTATCCCTCTGTGGTTTGCCCATCACTAAACTGCGGTCCGTTGAGGTAGTGATGCTCAGTTAAGGCAACAAATGTTTGCAACGTCGTTTTGCCCGGCCGCGATTCGCATTGACAGGCTGTCGCACTCTCGGCATGCATTCAATATTGGCTTGCAGTAGGCGGCTAGGCGAGCATGTCGGGATATGTCGCTCTCTCACATTCAACTGTGGTGCCATACCTCGTTCACCAGGGAATCGTGACGACATCGGACGTATTTGATCAGGGCGTCGACTGTCATATTTATGAAGGGCGAAATACAGTCGTTCGCGTGATTCTTGGCAACGCTAAGTCGTTTATCCTTAAGCAGTGGCCGTTGGCTCCGGACGGGAAACCTCAATCTGCATTTTTGACAGAGTCATGGTGCTATGCCTTTTCAGAGCGTCCTAACAATCTGGATGACCAGAAGCCATTTTTTCCACGGCTTCTATTCCGGGATTCGCCGAATTGTGTACTCGGGATAGAATTTCTTGAGCATTCGGAGCGATTTCTTTCTTTTTCTCCGACGGCATCGCAGATTCCAGCTCTCTCCAAGCTCGCTAGGCATCTCAGCGTGTGGCACTCGGTGGCGAACTATCGCGAGCCATTTGCGGACTCGCCGAATATATTGCCTGTCCGAATGCCCTGGATCTTGCGACACGTAGGCGCTGGCGGGGATGCGCTCACTCCCCGCAACTCATCTGTTGCCGGAATCTTAGATTTCATAGCCAGCCATTCCGATGTGGTCTCGCGCTTCTCGCATTTACAGCAGTCCAGACTGCCAATCTGCTCGATTCATGGAGACTTAAAAACTGAAAACGTTCTCCAGCTTCCAGATAAACATGCCCAAGACCTACGAGTAGCGATTCTCGATTGGGAAACGGCATGTATCGGAGACCCACTCTGGGATCTCGCCTGCGTCGCCGAAAGCATCGCCAGAGCGGCCGTCTTTTCATCGCCATCGCGCTTAGGGCTTTCCTGCCTGGCAGCATTCCGAGAGGCACTGCATCAATGTTCTGCTGCATCGAATATTAACGCGTTCCTTGGCGCCTATGCATCATGCGGCACATTGCCTTTCGAAGTGGTCGAGAACTGTGAATCCGACCTTGCAAAATATACTGGCGCGAGGATGCTCCAATGGACAATCGAGGCTACGACAATAACCGAAGATATCGATCCGTCGGTCTCCCTATACGCTTCACTAGCATGTGCACTAATTACTGAGGCTGAGACAAATGGACTATCATTGTCCAGAGGTTGAATAACTATGGAGTACAGTGATCAACTTCGATTCATAGCAGAGGCGATCACTTTTGCGGATGCGCACCTCATCGTGCGTGGCCCCAAAGGAGAAGAATCGCATCGAGACCTTCCAGGCGATATGACCGGCGGCCATGTCGTTGACACACTCTCGTCGCTAATCTATGAAACACTCTATTGTGGCAATTACACGCTTCACAGCACACGGGGTGGCAATCATGTCACCGATGCGCCGGTAACAGCAGGTCATGTGACCGCTGTGGCAACTGAATCGGGCTGGACAGCAAAAGAAATACTAGGGTCCGGATTTGTTTTGGCGGAAAAACCACCGGTAAGTAAATGGTTTTCACCTGGACGTTATGCAGTCGTCGCGTATTCACGAGCAGATTCTGGCAAGAATTCAGAACTAGTCGCAATTCATCAGCGTCAATGGAAAGATCCTGATGCTGAAGTGCTGTATTATGCGAGTAAAGATTCGTGGAGCTACGATTGGTATCCTCAAGCCAGATTTTACTTCAACACTCGGTCGGACGCGACGATCCGTGTATTCGACCAACTGAAGGCACTTGCTGAAGTACGTCGCATTCCTATGCGAATAAAATGTTGTCCCATGCGATCTGGATTCCATCGTACAGATAACGTGGTGTGCTATGTAAATCGCACGCTGATCGACTATGCATTTGACGCGATTGCGGGAGTCGCGGCTGACGTGCGTCCATGTCTCCGCGCCGATGTACCGCTTTTTACACACCGCATTAGTGATGGATGGTCTTTTGCAGAAGATCCTGGCGCAGGCGAAAGCTTCGGGTCGAATCGATGTCGGCATGTGGCGGAGGGAATTTGGCTTTCGTGGTCTCAAGGTCTATACGGCTCTGAAGCTATATTAGGCAGTCTAATTGGGTATTTTCACACAAGCGGTATTTCACTTACGCATCCCTATCTTGTCGGACATTTGGATGGGTTTCCACGGTATGAATATAGATGTCTCCGTGAAGTTATCTGAGCCGGGTCTAAAAGTATCTAAGGATGAGTTGCTCGACGCTGCGGCTGAGATTGGACACTGCCTAGTTCGTGACGCTATTCGTCATGATGGAAAGATGACCTGGATCAGTACGAAAGACTCTCCTACTATTGCCCCGTGGCAGAAGGCGATCGGGACAGTCGGCGGTGACTTTTATTCCGGAACTTCGGGCATTGGCTATTTCCTTGCGGTGTTGGCGCGCAAGACTGGCGATAGGCAATTTCGCCGAGCGGCCATCGAATCGCTGGAGTACGCAGAATCGTTGCGATCGAGCGGAAAAATGAAAAGCGAGCCAAGCTTCTATTGCGGCTTGCTTGGTTTAGCAATGGCATGGACACAGTTATTTTTGGCGAGTCAACTTGATTTCGTGTTCGGACGGGTTAGATCTCTGTGGGGCCAAATCGCGCGGACGGCGCCATTATGTGAATCGTGGGACGTTATCTCAGGGACGGCAGGTATCATTCCATTTATGGCGTTAATTGGAGAGTTTGTTGGTGATAGATCAACCGTTGAGTTGATAAACTCAAGCGGCATGCTCTTGATCAATGCCGCAGAGCATTGTGAAAATGGGTGCTCCTGGCGGGCGCGGGGCGGTGTCGGCCGAAATCTAACTGGTTTTGCTCACGGCGCCTCTGGTGTCGCGGCGGCTCTCTTATGTGCCTTCGAGGCAACGGGCGAGCGGGTCTTTTCCGAGCACGCGGTGCGAGCCATGGATTACGAAGCTTTCGCCTTCGACAATCGCCTTCAAAATTGGCGGGACTTCAGAACGTCGTCGTCTAAGAGCACGGATTCAGGGCAGTTTTCGTGTGCAAATGCGTGGTGCCATGGTGCTCCAGGTATAGCGATAGCGCGTCATCACGCGATGCGGCATCTTGGCGGCGATCGATGGGATGCGGAGTGCAAAACCGCAATCGAGACTACGGCTAAATCCACTTTAACGTTGCTAAATGCTCGCGACTTCAATTTTTCGTTATGCCATGGCCTATGCGGTAATGCAGAAATAGCCAGCTATTGCGCTGCTGGGCAGGAGCAGGCGGAGCGGGTTGCGAATCTTGTGCCTCGCGTCCTAAAGGAGCATTATCTAGAGTTCGGTGCTCGTATCCCCTGTGGGAGTTACTCTCTATATGAGTCGCCCGGTTTTATGCTCGGACTCGCTGGTATCGGGCACTTCCTGCTTCGGCAAAGTTCGCCAGAAGATGTCGAGAGTATAATTTGCAACTAAGAGACTGTCTTTGTTGAATCCGATCCGTTGGCTAGATCGTGTCGATTGTTTTCGTTGTTGGCTTACCTAGTGAGGGACCTTGAGCAGCTTCACGGCCACGCTGCGGTGTGGCATCTATTCTATCTGTCGCGAGGTGACGAAGCCGAGGTGAGCGTCGTCGCGCCTGCTGAGTAACGCAGGTTCCGAGCACGCTGCTCGGTGTGCGACCACTTTTGCGGACTCACCCAGGATCTCCGCCGCTCACCGAAGGACTATCTCAATATTCCGGCGCCCGCTTGGCTGCCATGTCCGGCTTGCGAAGCAGCCGTTATGTCGATGTACGACGGGCTGCATTGCGGGCTCGCGCATATCGACACTGCTAGTTATTCATTCGGCAACGGCCTCAGTAACGAGTTCGGCAATTCTGGTTGCAAGGCCCGGAATGTCGTCAGACGTCCCTGAAATTTTCAGCTTTCCGAGCGTTTTTCCATCTTGCTTCAGCAACAGTTGCACAACGACCTTCGCCCCTTCCACCGTGTATTGTCCGACAGGCCGAACCGCCCCCGTCAATTCTTCGGCATCTAAGTACACTAGAGGAGGCTCCCTGTTTGCAGCGCGGCCGGTCGCATAGCTCGCGTCGTTGAGGCGTTTGCATAAAAGTGGCAAAATCTTTAAGTCATCGTCTCCGTCCTTGGCATTGCTCAACAGCGGGCGCAGCACCATCGGCTTGATACGTGCAAGCGGAATGGCGGCACGATCTTTTGCCGTAAGACGACCCACGTCGAAACTGCCACCTCCCAGGGGTGCCATAACTCGCGGTGTCTGAACGCCGCCGATGTTTCTTGCCAAATGCGGTACGTGGTCGACGGCGTATTCAAACCACTTATTCACATCCACGTATTCGCCCTCGCGCAAGGCTTCCACTCCCCCCTGCAATCCTTGAAGCAATGCATAGGTGAGCACTCCTTGACCGTAACGGTTGGTCTCGTAGCTCACGCGGTCGGCAGTGCATCCCATCAATACATGAAGTCCAGTGCGGTCCTTGAGCCGATCCAGCGCACGCACATGGTCGCCGCTCAAATCGCGATGATCCATCAATCCGGTCGCCGCAGCTCCGGCCGCGCAGGTATCGAGTAGCATAACCTGCTTCTGGGTCGCGATATGATTAATCCAATCCACGAGCTCATTGCTCGTAACCGCGCTAGCTTCGAGCACCGCAGGATCGGCCAGAACCGTGGGATCGGTCGAGCGAGCCTCTTGCGTCAGATAACAATATAGGTCTTGTCCGCGTCGCAACGCCACGCCGTGTCCGGCCAAATAAATGACCAGGACGTCTGTGGCCTTAGCGCGGCGCGCTGCGTGCGCAAAAACATCTCTCAGGTTGGTTTTGGTTGGAGGAATTGCTCTCGGATGCTTGCAGGTGGCCAGCAATGCAAGGTGTGTCTGCTTGGCTCCGAACAAGCGCCGCGCCGCGATGAGCAAGGACTCGTACATCGACTCGGCATCCTTCGCCGCGTATCGCAACTGCAACTTGGGCGACGCGTAGTCGGACACACCGCATACGATAGCGTACAACTCGGGCGGTTTATCCTCTGCGACGCCGTCCGGCGTCCAATCGCACGCCTGGCCGCGGCTGGAAAGATAACCCTCGGCGTTCCATGTCACGACCTTAACGTGATTCGGCCTGCCGGGCGTTACGTGGGCCTCTGCCAAATCAATCGAGAGCCAAGCCTCCATGGCTGAATCTTCAACACTGGTGCCGCGTGCGTCCGCCAGCAGCTCTTTTCCGTTGACGAAGACCTGAACACGGCCGATGCCACCGCCACGATTTTGCAATCGAACCCTGAGCTTCGTATTACCCGGAGTCGGCGCCCAAAGCGTTGCAGCAGGGTATGGCGACGCATGCTTGAACGTATCGACATCGCGCAAGGCCTCCTTGTTAAAGCCCATCTTCTTGGCTAGTAAACCCGGTTCGTAGTACCGCTCTTTAAGCTGCACTAAATCGATCGGCTCATTGCCAACAATCCAATGCAAGCCATCGACGTTACCGCCATTCGCGGCGTCGAAACGCCCTTTGGGGTCGATAACAACCCAATCGCCATTCCTGAAACTGACGAGAGAACACTGTTCCTCGTCTGTTGCGGCATTCCACAGTCTTACTGTCCTGTCGACACTTCCAGTCAATAGGTGCTTGCCGTCGGGTGAAAAGGCTATCGACTTAACGGGAGACGAGTGTCCTATATATCGGCGAATTTCCGCGCCCGTGGCGACCGACCAAAGATGGACCGCGCCCTTTTCAGTCCCGGTCATGACGTATTTGCCGTCGGAGGAAAAAGCAACCGACCGGACGTCGCTTTGATGTCCTTCGAACGTCCGTATCGGCTCGCCGGATCCGGCATCCCAAAGCCGCGCTGTTCTGTCGAAGCTGCCTGTTAACACATACTTTCCGTCGGACGAAAAGGCCACGGATGCGATACTGCCCAAATGTCCGACAAACCGGACACCTTTCTGACCTGTATTTATAGCCCATGCCTGCGCAGTGAAATCGAAACTACCCGTTAGTACTAGAGTACTGTCGTACGAGAATGCAACTGAGGTAATGATGTCTTTATGCCCATCGAATGTGTGGACACACTTCCCGCTAAGGACATCCCACAACTTAGCCGTCCTGTCGAAGCTACCAGTCGTAACCCACTTGCCATCACTTGAGAATGCTGCTGAGGTGATTCTTTGCGAGTGTCCATTGAACGTGTGAGATCGCTTTCGCGACTGCATATCCAAAAGCTGCGCTACGCCGTTGACGCCACCTGCCAGCATAGACTTTCCATCGGGGGAGTATGCGACACATTCGATATTGTCTGAGAATCCCTCGAATCTTCCCGCCTCTTGGCCGCTTATCAAGTCCCAAATACGGACCGAATCGTCGCCGCCCGCCAATATCTGCGTGCCGTTCGGCGCAAACGCGATTGATGCAACCGCAGTAGAGCGCCCCTGGAGCTTGCGACGCTCTGTTCTGTTCGTCAAATTCCAAAGTCGCGCGCTCTTGTCCCAACTTCCTGTCACAATGCTTTTGCCATCGGGCGAGAATGCAACGGAGCTAACAGCATCTGTGTGCCCTTTGAATGTATGCAATTCGCCGCCGTCAATCGCATTCCAAAGCCTTGCCGTTTCGTCGAAACTACCTGTAAGCACCAAGCGGTCGTCAAGCGACAATGTGGCGGATGTGACCAATTTCGAATGTCCTTTAAAGGAGCGCAACTCCTTCGCAGACGTTGTATCCCACAGCCGTGCAGTACCGTCACTACTGGCGGTTAATACTTTTCGTCCGTCGTGCGAGAAGATGGCCGAATTGACGGCACCCGCATGTCCTTCGAAACTGCGAACCCTCTCGCCCGATGCCACATCCCAAAGCCGAGCAGTATTATCATAACTACCGGTCAAAACAAAGCGTCCGTCCGGCGAAAACGCGACTGATGAGACGTCTTCGGTATGTCCCTCAAACGAATGCCGCTCTTTGCCGGTTGCCGCATCCCACAGTCGAGCTGTCTTGTCGCTGCTGCCCGTTAAAACCACCGCTCTATCTTGTGAAAGCGCGACCGAATTGACTCCTTCTGTATGCCCATCGAATCTGCGAAGTTCGCTGCCAGTTGTCGCGTCCCACAGTCGAGCCGTCTTGTCCCTGCTGCCCGTTAAAACCACCGAGCCGTCGAATGACACCTGCGCGTCAAGGACCTCGTAAAGATGTCCTTGGAAACGGCGAATTTCGTCGCCAGTGGCTACGTCCCACAAACGCGCAGTATTGTCGAAGCTGCTTGTCAGCACTTGACGCCCATCAAAGGAAAACATGACCGATTGGATACCGCCCCAATGCCCCATTTGTACGATCAGTCGAGGGCGATTTGCTTCCTCTGCAGCGGTCTCTATGGGCACCTGCGCGCTAACTGTCGATGCCGGACGACTCAATGCCCAGGCAATCATCACGAATGATCCGATTCTCCCAATCCAGATTGCTGTCGAAGATGTTCGACGCGATTTCATAGGCGTCTCCTGTCCTGGTCGGGGTACTGGGTTACGAGTAAAGCCGAGCGAAAGAAATACTTCCGAAAGCCATCTGCCGTGCCAATGGTCAATCGGTTGCATGACGCCAAAAGCCAGATTCGGAAAAGTACTCCGCTCAATCGCGCGATGATGGCGTTGGTCGCGCCTTTCGGTCCTGCATTCGACTGGCGACAACTCGTCGTTATCGGGTCTGTCAATCTCAGCGCCGAATGTCCTTATACAACGTGGCCGGTTTGGTCGCGGAAAAGGTGCTCTGTGGTGCTCTAGTAAGCGGTGTAAACACTTTTGCTTTCGTCTGCTTCGACCAGACCTGGATATATTCCGAGATCTAACCGTAAGCGTCTCAAAGGAAGCTGCCGCGGAGGTGAAAGCGGACGGTACGCTTTCGTCAAACGATGCGGATTAGGTCATCATAATGCTCGGTCTCGCTTTGACGATTGCGAATTTCGAGAAGTCAATGACAAACTCGATATGCTTCTCGCGTTTTCAGAGGCTTATTGCGCTTGCGGCCATGATTCACTTAGACCGAATATTGCTCGTGGATGGAGCCCGTCGACGAATCGGGTGTCGCTACCTTTGATTGTTGTTTGGGGAAGCGCCGTTAGAGGTCCCGTATACGGATGCGTCGCGTTGGGGTTGTGCATCAGCCATGCATCTGCACGCGGCACTGACCACGGCAGAAGTTGCTCAAAAGCCAGGACGGCGCTGACTCGCGTGTGCGCCGCGTTTGAGGATGAGGGCCACAAGCCGTCACTACCGAAACACGACAGCTTGATCTCATCACGGTCAGCAAACGCGCCAATGCAGTTGATCACAACGATATATGGACAGGAAAGTTCCCCATAGCGAGATGCCTTCCCTTTGATTGCGTCCCGTATATTGAGACGTGATGTTACCCAACAGGCTTCTCCGGACTGAAGTCCTATGGGACGCGCACCTGCTTTCCCCCTCGCCG
Source organism: Pirellulales bacterium (assembly GCA_036499395.1). Taxonomy (NCBI): domain Bacteria; kingdom Pseudomonadati; phylum Planctomycetota; class Planctomycetia; order Pirellulales; species Pirellulales bacterium. Next base: position 1,456 of record DASYDW010000028.1, on the reverse strand, counting down.
ACGGCTTCTTGGGCAACGCTTGCACAGTGAGTTTGAGTCCATCGTGTTCGAACGAGATAGTTGGTAATTGAGCAGTCTTTCCCTCAACGGCTATCGCGAGAACATCTGCGTAGATAAGCGAATCGATCCAAATCTGGACTTGCGTGCGCCAGCGGCCCCCCGGGACGGGTGTATCCGGTGCGCCCTGAGTGTCTATGGTCAAAAAGTAGTCAGAAGTCTCGACTTTGTTGAGCGATTCCAAGAGCGCGTTGAGCCTCGCTTCTTGCGCTCGGGCTGGCACCGGCATTTCTGTCGCGACGACGCATTCAAAAATGGTACTCAGTGAATCGCCGTCAACTGCTCGGAAATCAGGTCTTCTCGGAGTATCGGGAAGAGCGGGATGGGCAATGACCTGGTGACCCGTGAGAAGGAGCATTTCGTGCGTGTAGATTTCGACAAACGCAGAATGGAATGCATAATCGTCTTCGGATCTGATCCTAGCGATAATTTCACTCGAGGTATCCTGGGGCAATCTAGACAGCCAGCTACCGAATAGCTGCCTGACCCGTTCCCACTCTGAGCCGGCTCGGCGATCAAGATGCGCAAATGTTGACTCCATATATCGCTTCGGAGAGTCGTCAGTGCGTGTTGCTGCGGAGAATAGCATCGATGACTTTAAGACGTCTGCATTGCTCGGTACAGACGAGAGTCGCGCGCGGTTGAACTGCAACTTGAAGCGGTTAAGTATACTCGGCACGTTCCGCGGGTCGACAAGATGCACATCCTCGACCATTCAGCCGCCTGAATCTCACTTGTACTCGCGAGTTGTCGATCCAAGCGCGACCGTTGCGACGACAGAACGCGGGAATGATCGGCCACCGTGGTGAGGTGCATTTCTTACGCGAAGAGATTACCTATTCGGTCGTCTTCCACTGCGACGTGTAGGTAAGCGGAGGTAATGCTCACGTTCGAATGCCCGACTGCATCGCGGACCTCGGCCAATGTTCGGCCACCGGCGAGGGCATGGCTGATGAACGTGTGCCGTCCGTGATGAATCGTAAGGGACGCCAGGCGATCAGATCCCAAAACCTTACAGGCCGTCCGAAACCGTTTGCGGAGCGTATGACGCGATAGGGGGCGGATGGCATGTCCAGACCGTAGCGAGGCAATGAATGGAGAAATTGTTTCCTTCGCGTCTTGGGCACGCACGGCGTACCACGCGGCCAAGTCTGTCAGTGTACCGGCGTCCCACCACAGCGGCACCGTCCGCGGGCGACCGCCTTTGGCCGCGCCCGAGCGAATCCGAAGATGAGGTCGTGGCATCTGCAATCGTACGTCGCCGATTTGCAGGTTTGCGATCTCGCTGGCGCGCAAGCCGCAACAGGCCGCCAGGCGGAAGACGACCAAATTCAGCCGTGTGCTTCGTGAACGAGGCGCCTTGCGTGCCAGTTCCGCCAGTACCGTGCCGAGTTCGCGG
>DASYDW010000027.1 GCA_036499395.1 Pirellulales bacterium | reverse complement strand
TTTCGGCGGGCAGGATTCTCACCTGCCTTATCGTTACTCATTCCGGCATAATCACCTCTTGGCCCCACCACCGCTCCTTACGGTACGGCTTGTATCTGACCAAGAGCGCTCTCCTACCACGCGCATTGCCCGAAGGCTTTGCGCATCTACTGCTTCGGTGTGATGCTTACTCCCGTTCATTATGGGCGCAGATCTGCTCGACCAGTAAGCTGTTACGCACTTTTTAAATGGTGGCTGCTTCTAAGCCAACATCCTGGTTGTCTCAGCAAATCAACTTCCTTAGTGACTAAGCATCACTTGGGGACCTTAGCAGGTAGTCTGGGTTGTTTCCCTCTCGACCGCGAAGCTTATCCCCCGCGGACTGACTCCCGAGATAATCGCAATGGTATTCAGAGTTTGGTTCAGCAGAGTACTTGGTGAAAAGCCTCGGACCAATTCAGTATCTTTACCCCCATTGCGTAGTTGCTCAAGGCTAGCCCTATAGCTATTTCGGAGAGAACGAGGTATCTCTGAGTTTGATTAGACTTTCACTCCTCCCCACAAGTCATCCCCTCGGTTTTCAACCCAAGTGGGTTCGGTCCTCCACGCGGTATAACCCGCGCTTCAACCTGCTCATGGGTAGATCACTCAGTTTCGCGTCTACCGCCAACGACCAATTGTCGCCCTATTCAGACTCGGTTTCCCTCAGGCTTCGGTCCGTAAGACCTTAACCAAGCCGCAGACGGTAACTCGCCGGATCATTATGCAAAAGGCACGCCGTCACACATTCCCCGAAGGGCATAGTGCTCCGACCGCTTGTAGGCGTATGGTTTCAGGTTCACATTCCTCCCCTAACAGGGGTTCTTCTCATCTTTCAATCGCCATACTGAGTTCACTATCGGTCATCAGGGAGTATTTAGCCTTACGGGATGGTCCCCGTGGATTCAGTCGGGGTTCCACGTGACCCGACCTACTCAGGTACCTCTCGAGAGATTGCTCGCTGACGCTTACGGGACTGTCACCCTCTGTGGTTCAGCTTTCCAAAAGATTCTGCTAGCTAGCAATTTTGTAACTCTCATGTGAAAGGCCCTACAACCCCGCAGAGGAAACCTCCGCGGTTTGGGCTGTTTCGCTTTCGCTCGCCGCTACTGACGAAATCGATTTTTCTTTCTTTTCCGGTGGGTACTTAGATGTTTCAGTTCCCCACGTTTGCTACGTGTGGTTATGGATTCACCACACGCCAGTTCGGGAATCCCGGGATCAATACTTGTTTGTCAACTCCCCCGGGCTTATCGCAGACTTCCACGCCCTTCATCGCCTCCTGATGCCAAGACATCCCCCATACGCCCTTAGTAGCTTGGCCACATTCATCGAACGCTCTCGCTGGTCAGCAAACTGAATCGCGGACGACCCAGCTCACCAACCCACTCAAACATCAACGAATGATCTTGCTACTCTACTTCTTCCAGGTGCCGGCGAAGGCACTTGGAAGTAACGATTTATACATTCGTACTCTAAGGACATTACATTGGAGTCTTGCACTGGCACACAATCACCCGGCGATTCGCTTGCGCGAATCGTTTGGCAACGTGCCCAGTCAAGATGCCACTCTTGCAACTAACCAAATTGTCAAAGATCGTGACGGCGAACTTGCGATCGCCGCTAGCCTCACATCAACGTCTCGATGCGTGGCCCATCGGTCACATTCTACCGATGCTGCTCATTCGTTACCGAATGGACAGAGGCTGGCAAGGCAAAACGAATCCTTCCTGGAACCGGCTGCCTTACCAGCCTCTGGCCACTTGACTGCAACATTAGCGGAGTTCTCATCCGCGAAGTCTCCGCCGCCTCGGTGGTCAGAGGTCACTTGGGCGGAAACTCAGAATATACCGGGGTGCCCCAGAGCTGTCAAAGGGGGCTAACGAAGATTCTACGAACCGAACGGCCACCGGCAAGGCCGCATTTTCTCGCGAAAAACCTTTACTTGTTGTCACGCCAAATTGCGCCAGCCAAACCGGCGTCCGATATCGTCTCGGACGCGAGCTACCGAGAGGCGTCCCGTTCCATCCAGCGACGACTTGCGACGGCAACGGCGCCGCAGATGCCTGCCATCACCAATACCCACAGCGTCGAATTGACGACGCTCATTAGCGAGTCGTAAATCGGAGGATTGGCCCAACGCGATACCCACGGCACTAGCGCACCGATGGAAAAGGCCCGCATGTCGCCGCGGCTGTAGATTGCGGCGATGAGCAGGGGAGTCGGCAGAATCCAGACCACAAAGATGGCCAGCAGCCAAGCCAACAAGCCGCCGGCTACAGCGAGCAAGCCAAGCAAAACGGTCAGGACCGCTACCGCAATGAGCATCCCTCGCAAGCTGAATTGAAATCGCGGCGGGAAATCAATCGTGGGCATGGCAGGCTCCCGTCAATTTGGGTGAAGGAGCGATCATACCACGCCCGCACGGACGGCGACGAGCCATTTACACCTACACCGTTGCCGGCTGAGACGCCACGACGGAACTTCCAGCGCGTGCCGCGCGAGCCATCAATTGATCGGCCGACTCTTTGGTCTGCAACTGAGCAATTCCGGGACAGGCCCTGAGCTGCACCTGACTGTCTCGGATCGGAAGGGTGGACTGTGCCATGGCTGCGTGTAGTCTTTGGGCCACCAGCGCCGCTTCGGCTTCGGTGCTTCCCGGCAGCATCACGCCAAATTCGCCTTCGTCCAGCCGGGCCAATAGGTCCATCTCTCGCAAGACGGAGCCGGTAAATTGCGCAACGGAATCCAGCATGAGTTGTGCAATCGACTTGCCGTATGTTCGCTTGATCGTGGCATAGTCGTCGATTCGCAAGTGCATCACCGTGAGCGGAATGCCGAACCGTTGACTTTCGGTGACTCGGCGCTGAAGCGTATCGACGAACACCTCCTTGGAAGGCAGTCGATCAACCAAGCCGTTTCCTCCGGCTGCTTCGGATTTCGGGGCTAGCTCGGCGTTGCTTGGCGCCGCGTCGGCACCGATCGGCAAACACATTTTGCCGTCATGCCAATGGCCGCAATTGCGGCCGGCTTCTTTCGACTTGTAGAGCGCGTCATCCGCACGGCGCAGCAGCCGGGCGGGATCGTCGTGTTCGCCGATCTGAGCGACGCCGATGCTGGCCGTCACAGTGAGCTTTTTGCCCTCAAATTTTACGGCGGTAGCCTCAATCGCCTTGCGGAATCGCTCGGCGGCGATGCGTGCCTCGTGAATATCGGTGGCCGGGAGGACGACCGCAAATTCTTCGCCGCCGTAGCGACAAGGCAGGTCCATTTGACGGGAAATCTTGACCAGCACCTTGCCGGCATTTCGCAATACTTCATCGCCCGCTTGATGACCATGTGAATCGTTGAATTGCTTGAAATGGTCGATGTCGAGCATCAAGAGCGTGAACGGGGATTTGCGTCGCTGCCATTCTGCATAGCGGCGTTTCAATTCGTCGTCGAACGCACGACGATTGGCTAGTCCCGTTAGCGAGTCCGTACGGGCTTCGCTTTCAAAATCCCGCAACTCAGACGCTTGAGCCTCGATCTGCTTCTCGGCCGAGGCCAATCGCTCCTTGATCTGATTGTTGGCTTCGACGATTCGACCAATCGTCATGAATACCGCGACATCCGGCCCCGTATTGGTTTCTTGGACGATCGCCCGCAAGTCGTCAGTGATCGCCTCGACATTCGACGTGTGGACGCCCACGTCGCTGAGCACGCCTTTGGCCAAGTCCTGAATGCGGTGCGAGGCCATCATCGCCCGATCGGTGGCTTGCTGCCGGTGGTCGTGCGACTCGCGTTCGCTTTTGTCGTCAGGCTCGGATTGCGATTTGTTGCCACCAAAGAACCAGACACCAGCCGCAAAGCCGATCGCCAGCGCGAACGACGCAAACAGCAAGTTGATCGTCAGCAGCACGCCAATTGAGGAAAAGTCTGGTGACATCGGGGGAATGCTCTAGGGTTGGGATCGTATCTGGTCGTGTAGTCCTGCCGAGTTATCCACAATTGGCGCGGTCTGAGCGAGCACGCGCGTGCGTGAACGCTAATTCGGGAAAAAATACGTCGGCCCAACGAGAAGTCAATCAAAACGTGCGCATTCGCTGGGGTGAAATGCAGCTAGTGCGCCTATCAGGGGGGCAAATCAAGGATCGCTCCGCTTGCGCCGGTTGTAGGAGCGTTCGGGGTGCCCAGCCGTGCAGACGGTGATGACATTTGTAGTAGACGAACACCCAACCCCCGGATGAATATGACGGTTGGCGAAGCCGTCTTCAGACGGGCGCGGAAACGCGCATCGCGACTTCCAATGGCCCGCGCTGAGCGAGCGTCCTCCGGCAAGCTTCGGACAATACAGCGAGTCCAGTGGAGGCAACAGTAGCCAGTAGTGACTTCGGTCAGTCCGATCAAGCAGGTTCGCTGTTTGCATCAGATCCGCAATACAAGTAGCGGCACGGCCAATATTGGCAAGCCTCAGGCGAGCCATTCGATCCAACGTCCATGTTGATCGACTCTTGCCAGCAGCCTCTCTGTTGAATCGCCTTTGTCCCATTGGATCAACCGCAATTCCGGCTTCGGTGTATTAATCCATTCGGCTGAGAGCTGATTTATCGGGCGATGCCTTGAAATACGCTCGAGCAAGGCATTGAATCTTTGGCGCCCCTCATCCGAAAACTGATTCAGAGTGTGGCAATGCAAGACACATACCGTGGACTCCATGGGCTGTGCTCCACCTCGTTGCTGAGCACCGCGAACGCATCGCCCTTCACCAATCGGGCCGGCGTTGCCTTGAACTGTTCGATTGCGTTAGCGCAAAGCCCCATGCGTTGGGGTTTATCTGGCCAGATGAGAGAGCGCAACCAAAGTGCTTCGTGCCTATTCTTCAAATCGATGGTGTGCAAGTCGATTCCGACCCGATGGATAACTTTCGCGAATGTGGGCGAAAAAACAGGTTTTTGATTTCCGATAAGTTCGCAGTGAAG
>DASYDW010000026.1 GCA_036499395.1 Pirellulales bacterium | reverse complement strand
AGCAAGCGCATCCGCTGCTTGAATGCATCAAGGCAAGCCTCCGTCCCAAAGTCGTGCCCGAGCTGGCCAAGCGCGTACACCAACTCGCGCTCACCACGACAGGCTGAGCATGCAGCCGGTTGGATCGCTGCGGATTGTGAGCTATCGACTGACTTGCGCCCATCGGGCACAACGCGCCCTGCATACCTTCCCTCCAATGGTTCTGTGGCGTTCACTCCGATTGACGGGAAAAACTTTGGTTCGGCCAACGCCTCGGTGGCACGGGTTTCGATAAAATCGTTCGATTCATCCATCTTGGTGTTGCTCCAATGGTCGAGGTACGCAATTGCGCCAAGGACATTCAATCGACCCGCCAACAAACGCCGGCAATCCTCGCCCGCTAACTTGTCACATCCAATCGCCGTTTTCAAAAGTGCTTCGCGAATTTGCAAGGGATCGGCCTGGCGCCCGCGCTGCAATTGCCGACTAAGCAATAACCCCGCAACACCTGAAACAATGGCGGTGGCGTAACTTGTGCCATTTTTGGGTATTGAGTTGCCATCAGGCGATACCACAAGAACGTTCTCGCCCGGGGCAAGAATACCCTGCCTTTGATAAGCCGAACCCCAATTGCTCTCCTCCAATGCCTGCCCATGGGAATTCATCGCTCCAACCGTAAGTACTGAAGGCAGAGCCGCGGGAACGTGCAGGCAATCACAGCCATCATTTCCGGCCGCCGCCACTACGAGCACGCGACGTGCCACGCACTCCCGTACTGCCTCAAACAACTCGCGCTCGGCATCAAGATGCGGTACAAGCTGGCCGGCGCTCACATTAATGATCTGTACGCCGGCTGCTAGCGCCACGCGTATGGCATGAGCGAGATCGGCCTGCCGAGCCGAAGGTTGCCCATCCGGCCAACAATCAAAAATGGGAATACTGACGCCGCGACATTCGGGCGAGATACCTTGAACGGAACCATCATGTCGACCAAAAATGACACTTGCCACCTCGGTCCCGTGTGAAATCCCACACGGTTTGTGAACCGAGTCACGCGACCGGAAAATCTGCTCTATTGCAGCGTCAGCCAAACTTGGATTGTGTAGGTCGATCGGCGCATCCAAGACGGCGATGCAAATTCGCCGGTCACCCCTCGTTTCAGCCCAAAGTGCTGGCAGCTCCGACATCACGTAGGACACGAAGGCCCGTTCTCACATGACGGACCACCGTACGTACCGCTGCTACAACAACAAATTTTCGTGGGATCGCAGCAAACAATAGTATCTGATCCTGGGCAGCCGCATGCCTGTTGCCCGGTGGGGCACTGGTGTCCTGAGGGACGGACAGCAGGGGAATAACGTGCCGCGCCGTAAGTTACAGGAGTCGCGTTGCCACTTCTCGCTGCCGGTATTTGCAGAGGGATATTCATTGTCATTAATTCCTAACAGCTAGGGCAACAGGTCGTACAGGACCTTCCATAAAATGCCGTATTGACACTTTGGCCAGTCTCCGTCGTTGAGGAATAAAATTCCTGGCGAGACTTTTGTCGTTGCCGATGGTGTGATGCGGCCGCCATCGTGACGCTGGCTGGCGGCACGGGAAGCTCCTAAAGTGCGAATGGAACTCGGGACCTGCATGGGAATCCGCATCGAGTATTTCTCCTGAGATCAGACTTAATTCCGCGAGCGGAAAACTGACTCGACAGATCGGACGCGTGGCCGCGACCATGCGGAGTTTACCCGTCCCTCGGTCGGTATGCAAAGAGAACAGAATTAAAAAAAGCCAGGGCGTTTGTATACGTTAGCGTTGCGTGAGCGTTTTTACTTGCCTCAAGCCAGCGAATACAATTGGCGGTTGGGATGATTCGTACAAGGTGTACGCTTACCCCCGTCAAAGACAAGCCTTTACGGCAAACGGTCGCCTGATGCCGCACCTTGGAAAAGAGGCTTTTTCCACGTTGGCAAAGGCCGAAGTCGCGATTGATCGCTTTGAACATGCTTGGCAAGAACGCGCTGGTGGAACACCACTAATTCGTGACTATTGCGACGTGGAGATTGAGGCACGTGCGGCCCTGCTTCTGGAGCTGGTTCTTATCGACATTGAGTATCGATTCAAGGCCGGTGAAGCCCCCTCGGTCGACAAGTATCTTACGGATCTGCCGGAACTACAAAGCGACGAGGACGCTCTGGTTCTGTTGATTGCCGCCGTGTCGCGTTGGCGGCAAAGCACGACGCCGCCGAAGGATTCGGCGGAGGATTCGAACTGTGCTGACCGGCAGCCGTCGATTTCCACGCGCACGTCAGATCACAGCAAATTGTCGAACGAGCTTCCGTCGAATCGTGTCGTTGGGACATCGAGTGTTGCGTCCGCCGATGACGGGAAGTCCACCAATGCCTTGCCGGACAAGGAATCAAATGCCGTGGAGCGTCCGCCGCCGCATTCCGGCCCGCCGCAACTAGTCGAGCTTGCTCGATACCGGATTATGGAGCCTTTGGGAGAGGGTGCGTTCGGCAGCGTGTACCGCGCTTTCGACACAGAGCTTGGCCGGTCGGTGGCTGTAAAGATTCCCAGAAGCGGATTCTTCGACTCCTCAGAGGAGCGAGAACGCTTTCTGCGTGAAGCCCGCAGTGCTGCAAGTTTAAGCCATCTAAACATCGTTCCGATTTATGACGTAGGTAGCCGCAACGATATCCCCTTTATCGTCTCGGCACTTGTCAACGGACAAACGCTGGCAAAACGCCTTGGGACTGGCCCGCTGGACGTTCGCGAAGCGGCGGCAATTGTGGCGATCGTCGCCGACGCTCTGCACTATGCGCACGAGCGTCAGGTAGTTCATCGTGATGTGAAGCCGTCGAACATCATGGTCGATGCCGGCGGACGTCCCTTTTTGATGGACTTTGGTCTCGCCAAAAGTGACCGCGGGGATGTCGCCCTGACAATGGAAGGGCAATTGCTGGGAACACCCGCTTACATGAGCCCGGAACAGGCGCTTGGCGAGATCGGGCGTATCGACGCACGCAGCGACACCTATAGCCTGGGGGTCGTGCTTTACGAAATGCTGACTGGCGAACGCCCGTTTCGTGGCAATGTCCGCATGCTGATCGACCAGGTTGTCAACGAAGAGCCGCGATCGCCACTCGCGCTTAATGATCGCATCTCCCGCGATCTCGCGACAATTTGCCTGAAGTGCATGCAAAAGTCGGCCGTGCGTCGCTACCAATCGGCCGCGGAGCTTGCCGCCGATTTAAGGCGGTTTCTGGTTGGAGAGGCAATCCACGCGCGTCCAGTAACTCGATTCGAGCGCAGCTGGCGGTGGGTGCGTCGCAATCCTCGGACCACAGCTCTTCTTGGAACGATTTTAACACTCATGCTGAGCCTGTCGGTCGTATCTATCATTGCCGCGATTCGCATCGATGCCGCGCGAAGGGTCTCCGACGAAAACGTTACTCGAACGACATTGGCCAACGAGAGGGCCCAGCAGGCATTTCAGGAAAGTATCGCACGTCTTGAGCGTCTTTACGTGGCCAACGGCAATGCACTGATTGAAGCTGGTAACCCGGCGAATGCGCTGCCGTGGTTCTCCGCAGCCGTCCGTTCGCAGGACGCGAGCGCGGTGCGGTGGCCAGTTCATCGTGTTCGGATGGCAGCAACGATACGCGCTCTTCCACAGCTGGCCCATCTTTGGATGCATCGCAGCGCCGTCGTGCAAGTCCAACGGAATCCTTCAAGAGAACTTCTTGCGATTGCGTCAACTGAGGGCACAGTTACCCTCCGCGATCTTGAGAAACCGCAGGAGAATCCTCGTGTCCTGCAATGTGGGTCGCCGGTTTCACAATGCGTTTTTACTAACGATGGGATGCGCATCGCAACGCTCAGCTTTGATGGGAACGTAGGAGTCTGGAGTGTGTCTGATTTGGAAGACCGTCCGCAACAGCTTCACCGCTTCGGTACTCCCACTCAAATTTCCGTCAGCCCGGATGCCAAGCTGGTGGCGGCGGCATGTCGCGATGGTATCGCACGGCTATGGGATCCTGAGTCCGGAGGGACGGTGGCTCTGACGCCACGTCATAATGGCAAAGTGAATCAGGTCGCCTTCAATCGAGACGGGACTCTGCTCGCCACAGTCGGCGAGGATGCTTTAGCACGGATTTGGGCAACGGAGACTGGTGACGTCGTCGGCGAAGTTCAGCACGGCGCGCCGGTTAAATGGGTCTGCTTTTCCCCGGACAACAGTTCGCTTGTCACCGTTACCCACGATGGCACGGTACAGGTCTGGGATGTGGCGACTCGTGCAATTCGGCGTGTCCTGCAGCAGGATTGTGGAGTCTCGGCAATCGCCATCTCGGGCTCGAAGAGTTTGATCCTTGGTTGCGTGGACGGGCAACTGCGGGTGTTAGACCTTGAGTCGGATATGCAAAGCCAGTTGCTGAAGGGCCACACTGGACGCATTCTGCACATCTCAGTATCCCCGGACGGAGGACGGTGTGCGACCGGCAGCGACGACAATACTGCCCGCGTATGGAATTTGGAAACAGGCGAGCAAATGTATCCTCCGTTCGTTCACGCTGAGGCAGTGCCCGCTGCGGAACTGATAAACGACGGACAGATGCTTGTCACAGGCTCGTTTGATGGCGCCGTAAAGGTATGGAAACTAGGGACACCTTATCAGTCGGAGATTGTCGTCGCTGGAGTCGAACCGGTCGAAAGTGTGCAATGTTCTCACGATGAACGACTGCTGTTGACGGGTGCTCGCAGCGGCGCGCACCTGTGTTGCCTTGATTCCGGAGATGTAATAACTGTCGCCGAAGGGCGAAAGATACGACAAGCTGATCTGGCCGACCAAGGAGGGCGCGTTGCCGTTACATTCGATGAGGGCGGAAGCGAGATCTGGGACGCATCGTCGAAAACGACTCTCGATTCCTTTCACCTTGACGACGGTCCCATAACGTCGGCAGTGTTTTCATCGAATGCGGAACTGCTGGCTACTTCAACAGCCAAGAATGGTCGCATAAGAGTGTGGAACTTAACATCGAAGACACCTGCTGGCGAGTTTCATCACGGGACGCCCGTCGTCAAGATCGACTTCAGCATAACCGGTGATCAGATTTTTTCTCTGGCAGGTGACGGCTCCATAAAAGTATGGGACGTGTCGTCCGGACTTTTGGGCCTCCAAACCCAAAAGGGCGCAGCTGATCAAAAGTGCTCGCTTTTTTCTCCGGACGGCCGATTGTTCCTGACGTCCAATCGTGAGTCGGTAGCACAGGTCTGGGACGCTTCGAGCGGGGCATTAGTTCGCCAAATTCAGGACCGACCGTTTATCTTGAACGCGGTTTTCAGCCCTGACGGAACGAGGTTGGCGTTGGCTTCCGCCTCGGATGTGGCACGCGTGTGGAGCGTGACAACAGGCTCGCCGGTCACCGGGTTGCTGCGTCATGCGCGCGATGTTACATGTTGCGCTTTTAGTCCCGACGGGCAACTCCTGGCCACTGGGAGCGCCGACAAAAGGGTGCGACTCTGGGACGCCTCCACCGGAGAACCGGTCTGTCCGTACCTGCAGCACACGGACGATGTACTTTTTGTAGGATTCCACGCGGATGGCACGCAGCTTGTAACTGTCAGCACCGATGGGCACGTACGCGTGTGGACTCTCGGCGACAGTCTCACATCTCCGGAACTTCTCGCGCGCCTTGCGAGGTTATACAGTGGCTTCGAGATCGATGAAACTGGATCGCCAACTCCCGTCGCCAAGCTCAAGTTGGAAAAGGACTGGTTGGAACTAGATCGGAATGCCTGTGACCTTCTCTGGCGCAACCAACCGTGACACCGGTGTAAAAGCCCCCGGATGTGGCTACGCTGCCGCCATGCGATCTTTAACCTTGCGGCGCCGACTGTAGGTCGCAAGGGCACCATCATTTCATTTACCGCGTTCCCGAGCTTCTGGTGCACGGTTGGCCTGACGCTTTTGCTTTAGTTCGTCCTGCAAAGATTGGATCCGAAGTGCCTGATCGGCAACGATGCGCCGCAGCCGAACGTTCTCGTCTCTTAGCTCGTGGAGTTGCCCGGCTTCGCCGCGAACCGCGATGGTTTGGCTGGCGCGCCACCGATGCAAGGTTTGCTTGCTGACATGCAGAGCGCTACAGGTCTCCGCAATCGTCCTTCCCGAAGCAATCATCGCCTCAGCATCTCGAAGCTTTCGCGCAATCTGTGCTGGCGAGTGCCGTTGCGTCGTTGTCAATGAACGTCCTTTTCTCTGTCCTCAAGCGTGCGATGCTGCAGCAAAACCGATTTACGCAGTTCAATTGCCCGCATCCAGGAGGCTAAACCTGCGCCAACCATATGGGTCGCGGACAAAAGCCGGTTGGCGGCAGTGACGGTAATGCTCAGTGAGTGGTATTCATGTCCATGATGAAGACGAAGTCTGCCTCATCAACGAGGCTTACGTGAACCAAAAGTCCGTAGAGTCCCTAGTCCTTCGCGCGATTAGGACTGGTTAATCCGAGGGTCAGCAGTGCAATTTCGTTCCTAATAACCCGGACGAGCGTCAACCGTCGAATCGGTCTCGAATCCGGGGACATCAGCCGGCGCGAATCTCGCCGCTTTCCTCGACAACGACGGGATGCCCGTCCAGCAATGTTGGTATACGACTTACGATGTCGGGCGTAAGCTGTCGCACCATAACAACGACGGCTGGTTTGTCATCCTTGCGTCCCTCACCGATTCCAGTAACGCCGGCGATGCTCATGATGCGAGCTTGATGCCTATGGATGACGTCCTCGATCGTCATGCGCAATTCACCTCAGTCAGAGTTCGTCGCCACCGCGGCACTTCGCACCGCGGTGGCGACGTTGGCGATCAAATCACGACCATTGAATCCCCTATAGCACAATCGTAACGCCCAAGGAATGCAACACGGCGGCAATTGGGTTGCAGAAGGTCATGTTGTTGTCCCTGCTACCTGCAAAAAGCAAGCCTACGGGCTGGTTCCGCGGGAACATCGTGACTAGCGATCCTGAGTCACCCGGCTTGCTAAAAGGACCACCAATGCCGCGAACGCGGAATTGGTTTACAAACCGAGCGACGCCACCGAAGGGCGCATATCCAACATCGATCGTAAGGTTGACGACGTCGATAGTTCCGCGGGTATGTTGGGTCGTGCGACCGCTTTTCTGCACTTGCATACCAACCGAGGGGCTTAAAGTACCCGGGCCGATTGGCTGCAGCACCCCACCCAAGCGCAAGAGCCGACGGTCGACAAGCGTTGGTGACGTGCGCGCAATTGCGACGTCGACAAGATTTGTGGCGCCCGGGGTGAAGTTGATTGGAATGTATTGCGCAAGGCGCGCTATAATATCCTGTGGACACACGCCACCATCAAGCCGGCCCGGCTGTGAGATGCCGGTATTCGATGGCGACGTGTTTGCCAACGCCAGAACGTGGTTGTTCGATAGAATAAAGAGCTGCGTCCCGCGGGCTACCAAGCAACCTAAAGTACCCGCCATGACTTGGCTGCAGTTTCCGATCGAGACGCCGCCAGGGGCAGGTCGCCGTCGCGCTGTGAACATGCTCGCGTCGATGTCACCAGACTCTTCAACATCAGTCGAAATACCATTCAGCGTTCTTGGCACCAGTGCCGTGGCGCCAATCTCGCGCTCCGGCCGCTTCTCCTTTACGAGCACTTTGACCACGAGCTGTCCGGTCGCGACGCCGTTCACTGTTTTCTCGCCGATGCCAACGCCAACGACGGTGTTGGGGTCATAGGGCTCGACATCGGATGCTGCCGCCGTCGCTGCGGCAGGGGCTGCCATGAGCCGCTGCTCCAATTCCGCGCGGGCGGCCAGGAGCGAGATTGCCTCATCTTCGCTCGTCGTCAGCCCTCCAAGGCTTTCGATGGCGGATTCCGGTGTGGGCTCGGTGCTGACGTCAAAGGCCTCAAATTCTTCGCCACGGGTCGGGTCAAAGTCGTCAAACGGGCTCATTCGCAGGTTCCTTTCAGTGCTCGCGAGCGCGGTGTGTGCGCGGCTCGCATTGCGATAAGAGTCACCTGCCAAGCGCTCGGGCGCGACAAAGTCGCCGAAATCTGGCGCTCGCAGGCTTACCATGTATCTCGCTGAAAGGTTCGCGGACCCGACAAAGATTTGTTGGGCGTCGCGAAGGTAGCGGAATCCATGTAAGGCGGCGATCGGGGGTGACGATGCTGCCTTCTCATTGAAACGCGCAACGTCGAGGCAAAGGCGATCGTCGCCGTTTCGAGGCAGTCGTCATGCTGGTCGCAGAACTCTTCCATCTCACGGCAACGTCTCATCCCGTTGCGCGAAACGTGTCTAGAAATCAACGACGGCTGCTGAGCGCGCCGGCTGTGCACGTTTGCTTGCTGATGCCGGGTGGCTGCCACGCGTCTAGGGCTGTCCCTCTCGAAGCGACCAAGTCTTCCTCTTCCGGGGTAGCCAACCAATCTCGTTGCGATTGCGTCGCGATGAACGACCCAGCGGCGCATCCAAACAGGAGCTCACTCAAAGACGCTTCTCGGTTCCAAAGAAATTGGAAGCGCCGTTTGATTGCCGCGCTTCCCTGGGGCGACCACGGAGGTTGCAATGAGTGGTCGCCGAGGAAGTGTATTTTCCAGCTCTTGCTTATTTGGGGGGCGCAGCGCCAGCGGGCGTAGAGTCGGTGAGATCGAGCCAATTGGCGTCGCAAGACACAAAGTTGAATATGCCCGAATCCGACCGTAGATCGGGTATTTCCCGCTGGTATCGGTCTTGTCAGAAAACGCCCGATACCATTCTCAGGTTGTGGTTGGGGATCGGGCTTCCCGTCTCGGCCGGCGGCGCCAGACGTCTGCGTGAGGCACTGCCCCGAAGCATGCGACACGTCGCACGCTCTGCCTCACGAGTCGTGACGCGCCGCGTCCTGTAGCTCGCAAATGGTGGTGGCCGGCCACCACAATCGGCGAGATTTGTGCAACGGTCGTCAGCCAGTGGCGCGAGACTCTGTGAGACCGCGGTTGGTGCGACTAGAATGACAGCTTTCCGCCACAACCTTAGGGGCGCGAGCCGCATGGCAATCCCAGACGACTTCATGCCTGCCGCGGAAAACTCGATCGATTCTGGCTCGGTCACGCGCTGGATTACCCAGTTGCGCCTTGGTAATTCGACCGCCGCACAAGAGCTTTGGGAACGGTACTATGCGCGTCTCATAAGACTCGCCCACAAGCGATTGGCTGGAGTGACGTTACGGGCTGTCGATGAGGAGGACGTTGTACAAAGTGCCTTCGCCAGCTTTTGCGGCCGCATCGAAAAAGGTCACTTTCCGAGACTGCACGACCGAGACGATCTGTGGCGTCTCTTAGTCGTCATCACAGCGCGCAAGGCCGTGAGCCAGATCCGTCGTGAAAAGGCACAGAAACGGGGGGGGTTGACTTTGTCCGAGCCAATGAATTCGGAATGGCCCGACCTCGATGCTGTCGTAGGCAACGAACCAAGTCCGGATTTTGCCTTGCAAACTGCTGAGACAATTCGCGACCTGCTCGCATGCCTGCCACTAGACTCGCTCCGTACCCTGGCTCAAACGAAAATGGAGGGGCTGACAAACGAGGAAGTTGCCCGAGAATTGCGTTGTTCGGTCCGCACCGTCGAGCGGAGGCTACAAATGATCCGGGACGTTTGGCAGTCGCATGATCGGGAAGAATAGCGCCGTTCGACGTGTTGGCTGGCATGGGCTCGATAATCCCCTTGCCTTTTTGTGTCGTTCAATAGGTTTTCCGAGGATGGGATCGCGCGGCGTTTTACGGGTCTCAGTATGATCGTGCTGACTGCCGCGACATCATGGCTGTGTTGAGGGATGCATCGGTATCGCTTACCTGCCGTGCGAAAACGGGGCACAACGGCACAGCCGAGCATGCTGTGAAAGAACCAGCGGCGACGTTCGACATCGCCGCTGGTTCTCAGTCGACGCGTTAAACACTGTCCTTGTTAGTGCACTGTGAAGGTGAAGGCACTACGCTCTAGGACCGTCCCAACGCCAAACCCGGGGAGTTGGAACAGGAAAACGTTCCCCAGGTAGGAGCTTTTGTCAATGCCGCTCGGCGCCGCGATCTGGAACTGCAACACTTTGCTCTCGCCGGGATGCAGCGTCAAACCAAACGCTGCTGGCTGGGTCAGCCGAGGGAAACGTGTGTCGACAGTCGCCAGGGCTAGCCCTGGGTCGGCGACGGCGTTGGCGGGCCCGGCGAACACGTGGGCGTACACGTCGTAACTGGTTGTCGCGCCGGAGTTGTAAATTCCCACCGTAAGATCGACATTTCCGCCGGGCGTCGTGGTATTCCAAGCCATAAAGGTGATGACCGGGCCCGTCGGTGAAGCGGCCAGCTTGACAGTTAATTCCGCTTCCGAGAGCGATTTGAAGTATTTGCCTGCTTGCTTCGCCGCGTCCGCCTCTTTGCTGATTAGATCCTTCACCTTGCTGACATGTACATCGAAAGCTTTGGCTGGCGCGACCGTGCCTTTATCTTGCGCAGAGACCCTTGCCGCTGACGACAAAACAACCAGCATCACTCCGAGGCACGCCGGCAGCGTTCTAAGATAGCTACATGGCAAATGACAATGAAAAGTCGACATTTTAACCCTCCTTTGAAGTTCGCAAAACGAAAGTTCCCAAATGGCCAAAGTCTGGAACAGATGGCAGCGGATCCTTTGAATGACCCGCGCAACTGCCTCAACCAGATAATCGCCAAATCGCCGAAATACCCGTCACGCGGCTTTCCCGCTTGGGTGTGCCGATGACCTTCAATCAATACGCCATCGCGCCGCGATGTGCGCCGAGACATTCGCAATGGGCTCGCCCAATGGCGTAGCGCGCTGCGGCCCAGGAGGGGATATCGCCCTACATGCTGATCAGTTACCCAATGAGCTGCTGCAATGGAGACAAAGGTAGCGTCCGTCAAGTTGCGCACAATTGATTTTGGGTAGTGGCTGGAACTGGGTTGGTTCTCGTTGGTTTTCTTTTGCCTTTATTCCCCCTAGGGGGAATAAAAAGTTCGCCAGTTTACGCGATCGCTACTTCATCCGTG
>DASYDW010000025.1 GCA_036499395.1 Pirellulales bacterium | reverse complement strand
CGCACGCACTCCTGGCTCAACCGCGCACGGCGCTTGTTGATCCGCTGGGAAAAGAAAGCCGCGAATTATCTGGGCCTGCTCCATTTTCAATTCGCTATCGTCGCCTTGAGAGCCGCCAAGGTTCTCGGATAGGCTTTTAGGCATTGTGTTCGCAAATGGCTACGATCCGCACAATGGCGAACAATTCCACCTATTTAACGCTGATTCCATTAATGGGACGTTTACGAACATCAACTTGCCCGCGCTCGATCCTGGCCTGCACTGGGACACTTCGCTCTTATATACGCAAGGGATCGTGCGGGTTTCGATCTCAGGAGACGCCAACGGCGATGGCATCGTCAATGGCCAGGACCTTGCGCTCGTGTCCAGTAGTTGGTTAAGCACCGGGACAAATTCCGCCGACGTCAACGGTGACAGCATCGTCAACGCCCAGGACCTCGCAACTATCTCCTCGAATTGGCTTTACAGTTACGATGCTGTAGGTCCCATTCCCGGCATCGCGACAGTTGTTCCCGAGCCTTCTGCCATTGGACTCGTCATTGCCGGACTGGTAAGTAGTGCCATCGCACTTCACCGGTCTCGACGTCGCCATCATTTACAATGAGCACCTTACGGGCCAAGGAAGATCCTCACATCGGGGCGGCACGCAAACCGTTCGCTAGTGCTGCACGGCATTAGGAGCGAATTATCAAGCATTCCGCTATTTCGCGAGTTCTCTTAGAGTAATGGGGCTCGTTGGCATTAATAAGAAGCGTGTCACATAAGATTCTCAGCTGACCGAGAATTGAATCCGCTGCGGAGCAGCGCGGAGGTGTCTGTAGCTTCTATTCGCTACGAATGTACCATTCGGTCAGGTAGCTGACAGGCGGGGATGCCCGCCTGACGTTCGTCAGCCAATTCGGCGAGGCAAGGGTGCATCAGCATAGTTCTCGAAAATACCTTTGCATTATCGGAGCACAGCGGCTGTCCTGACATCGTTGTATGGACGCATTCCAGCTATTCATGCGAGAATTGCCCCGACAGCGGAACCGTTAAGGTTTTACAAGGGATTTTCGGTAGTTTTTCCTAAAATGCCTCTCTCATGCTTGTGTCGATCAAGTCGCCATGCGACGCTTGGGTCAATTGGTTTCGTTGTCTCCTTTCCACTGCTTGTTAGAGGAGTGACCGAACATGACTCGCGTTTCATTCATTCGCACAATTGCATTTGCCGGGCTGGCATCGCTGGCCGGTGGGCAGGCGTTGTGCCGGGCGCAGGTGTGGGTGGTGCAGAGTCCGATTTCGCAACCGTATTGTTCGCCAACAGGGTGCCAGCCCCTCGCTTGTTCGGCGCCATGCCCAACATCCTGCTGTCCCACGACATGCGGCTATCCGACGACCGTCAATTACCCGACCATTGTCAACTATCCAACGACGGTCAACTATCCGACGGTGACAAGTTATCGGATTTCCGCATATTGCTCGCCGTCGGCCTGCCAGCCGACGACGGTCTGTTATCCGCCGGTGTCCTGTTGCCCGACGACTACCTGCTATCCGCCACCGGCGAAGCCGTGCTGCGGCGAAACGCCTAGCGGGTCGGGAACTTATGATCGTGGTGGGCCGGTGCAAGCGACGTCATATCGCCAGGCGAGTTCAAGGATGGTTCCCGTACGGGCGAATTACGGAAGTGATATTCAAAATGCTCCGCGTGCTGAAAATGCCGCAACAAGCCCGCTGCATTTTTTCCAGCAGAACGGTTTGAGCTATGCCACCGACCGAGCTACCGGAGCCATATATACGCTTCACGAGCCAACGGGCAGCTGGCGTCTAACCGGTGCCCCAATCGTGGCTGCCCGACGATAGGCATAAAGGCCCGGCGAGCTATTGCCGTATCAGGAGATCCTCTCCCTTCAGGGAGAGGATTTTTCTTGCGCCATGTTGGAGAACCTCGTCGGAATACGGAAGCTTATTTCCATCGAAAAAATGAATGATCGCAGGCGGGTCAAGGATGACTGACATCCACGTGACCGCAACTTGCTTTCTGACGCTCGATTAACGGATTAGCTGGGGGAAACTGATCGCCGGCCGTCAGCCCTTTGGCCTTGCCTCGACAATCGCGGGAAAATCCCCCTGATAAGAACAGGCGGTCAGCCTGGCTTCTCTAGTCGAAGGGCCGATTCTATCGACGCTTTGACTCATGTCATCGAGGCTAAAGATGATCGTTCCCGGATGTCCGAAAGTGCTTGGCGACTTAAACCGCTCTGGCAAGTCACGCCAGCGAGCGCTGCTACGCAGTACCCACAGAATGCCTTCCCAACAGGCTCGATCATCGGCCGGTGGACGACCTCCTTTGCGGCTGGACTTTGCGCCTCGGCAGGTGCGGCTTGATCCTCTCCTATTGCTCGTCAGTCACTTCGACATCGTGTCGCTTGGCCATCGAAAGTCTCCTTTGAATGACCGTCTTACTCCTCCCTGCGCGGCGTTTGAACCGCGGGTATCGCTAGCGCCGTAGTAAGGTGCATGAGCACTCCTGGCCCTGCGGCGGACTCGATGGTCCGACGTGTGATTGCCGTGAAACTCCTACGGGACGGGAAACTTCTCACGGAGGTCGTTGACCTATTATCTGTCAGCGTGTCGAGTATCAAACGCTGGAAGAAAGCTTTCCAGCAAGGCGGTTTGGCGGCGCTAGGCCTGCGGCCAATCCGATAGCCACTGCGAAGGCAAAGACTTATTATGGGAATGATCCAGAGGAGAGAAACCTGCATGTAACCCGATGTCCCAGGAGGCCCGTTATCTGCGTCTAATCTAAGGCGAGAATGCTGGCGCAGGAAGAAGTTGACGATTCCCATGGAAGGCAAAAAGGCAGCGACAAACCAAGCAACAAATAACATTGCAGCAAGCCGTATCAGGCGATCCCAATCGATCGTATCTCGACCAACTATCAACAAGATTGGGATGAAGCCAAACATGACCGAAAAGCTCGTTACGGCAAGTCGCCAAAAATGCTGTGCTTGTTCCATCGTAAATCGTTGTTCTACAAGCCACCGATCGAACGATCGTTGGTAACGTCGGTCTTCAAGCTCTTCCCGACGAATTCTCATCTCAGCCTCATCGCGATCTCGGAGCGCAATCGCACCTTGACGATTGACCGTGCTGATTATGCGCTGGTTGCATGTGAAATGACGAAACGAGGAAAGCGGTTCAATCCTGAGTAGATCGTGCGGAAGCTACGCATGGATCCCGGCACGGACTTGGCCGCCGTGCTTCACGCCTTGGAAGTCCGCCAGTCGATGTTCGGTCGCTGGCGCATCCAGTACGGCGGCATTAAAGGCCGAGGAACGCTGCTCGCACATGTTTGCAGTTGATTGGTGTCCGCAGACACTCTCAACGGCAACGCGACAATCTCGCATTGTCACGACCGCGGATAATAAACCTACCCCCCGGATGCTCGACTGTCGTTCTATGTTACACGACGCAGAATCTCGCGCGACTACGACATCGGCTCGCAGACTATGAATATTTGCAAATCTCGTATAGTTAATGTTGCTAAGAAATGATCTGTTGGTAGATTCATGACGAGATCAGAAGTGGTCTAGCCATCCTTCGCGGGAAATGAGTTCCAAGTGTGCTCTAAACGAGTGGGGGCTGATCGCGATTGGTGCGCCCTTTCAAAACCGACACCGGAGATCGCACATGACCAATGGATACCGCCCAGCCCCGTTGATGTGTCACCCGTATATTAAATGGCCGCTACCAGTTGGTATTCGGCCGCGGGCCAGCGTTGCGTGGCGGATTGCCGACCTATGCCGCGCGTACAACTTTCCCACGGGTCTTTCCGGGGGCGGCGTGATTGGAATTTTGGAGTTGGGAGGGAGTTGGACGCAGAGTGATCTCGATCAATTTTCCACGTTGAACGGGCTACCCAGAATTTCGGTTACGGACGTATCGGTCGACGGTGGCGGCCCGGGAGCGCCGGGGGCAGATCCGAATGCTGACGGTGAGGTCGCCCTCGACATTCAGGTAGCAGCAGCCGCGTACTTCTATGCTACGGGGCATATGCCTTCGATCAGAGTGTATTGGGCGCCGAATTCTTTCCAATCTTTTACCGCGGCGATTAATCGCGCTGCCTCTGATCAATGCGACGTGCTTTCGATCAGTTGGGGCTCGGACGAGGGCGCGTGGGAAACCGTTCCCATTTTAGCGAATGACATAGAGGCTTCTTCGGCCGCCGCAACCACCAACGGAATGGCAATCTTCGCTGCTGCTGGCGACAACAGTTCAAGCGATGGCGCGCCAGGAGCGAACGTGGACTTGCCCTCAGCTTGTCCGCACGTTGTCGGATGTGGCGGCACAACCAAAACAAGTTTCTCGGAGGTCGTGTGGGGAGACGGCCGTCCCGACGGAAGAGGTACTGGCGGCGGATATTCAGACATTTTTGGGCCGCAATCTTGGCAAATTAATGCTCCGCCCCGGACGACTCCTGGGGCCGGTGGCCGAATGGTGCCCGATGTGGCGGCGAATGCTGATCCGAATACGGGCTATCTTGTCGTGGTTAACGGAACTGAAGTGCAGATCGGCGGAACTAGTGCTGTCGCCCCGTTCTATGCGGGATTGTTTGCATCTTTTGGTCGAAGACTCGGCTGGGTAGCTCCCAAGCTTTGGCAGAACCCCAACGCTTTTGTGGACATTACCCAGGGATCGAACGGAAGTTACTTCGCGGCTATCGGGCCCGACCCATGCACCGGATTGGGAGTTCCTAACGGGACAGCGCTTCGCTCGCTGTTCTCAAGTGCGGCTAATAGTGGCCAAGCTTTCTTAAGCAATGTGCCAAATCTCAAGTTCGAGGCTAGCCCGCCTATCGACTCGATCTGTTCGGTTTATGCGATGCTCAAGCCAATCCTGCAAGTGATCATCGCCACCCCATTTCTACCTGCCAATTGGAAAGTTGTCGTAAACGAGTTCATGGGCATCATGGACACCATATGCAAGGCTGGAAATGCGGGAGTCGCACCGCAAGCGGCAGGATCCCTGGACGTGCAGGTGCAGGCGGCTGACAGTCAAGTAAGGTCAGGTCTGACTTCGTATCTACAATCACGATCCGCTGTTCCCGCAGGTCTGGACTTGGCAGGAATTCCCGGTCAGATCTGCCCGATCTATAAGAAGATCAAGCCAATCCTCAATGCCATTAAGGGCTTGTTACCCGCGACTTGGCGACTAGCGATCGAATTAGCTGAAGAAGCATTCGATCAAATCTGTGGCACGGCAGTTGGATCATAATTCGCACTCGGAAATATTGCGATCGACGATGATGTGCGCTGTACGCATCGCTCGGCGGCATTTTCCTTGTGGTGAGCTTCCGAAAAGCCCTGATACTGGAAACGACCATTCTTTTTTCTACAGAGGCCACAATGGCCGAAAGTGGTTCGATAGCACGTAACGAGCGATGATGGCAATACGAATAACAAACGGCAAGAAATGCCACGGCGTCTACAGATGATCCTCCTTCTCAAAGGGCAGTTACATGATCCAACCGTTTCAAGGCAGCAACCAATGTTTAATACTGCCTCCAGGGCCTACAGCCCACATCACGCCAGAATCTGCTTCGGACGACAGTGGCAGCGCGACTGTGCAACCGATGATCAGAATCAACTCCATAATTGGGCTTAGCCCGTTCTCTTTTACGTTCTTCAACAAGGGTGGTCCAGGTAATCTGATTCCAGGTCGGCCAACGACATTGAGCACAACCTATACCCGTCCCGCTGGGGCCGGCGTTTCGGTGATTCTCCAGACGTTTTCTGGGGCCTTTGTAACCGATGGCGGAGCACACCTGACTGAACGGCCGCTGGGGCAGTTTATGGTCACATTCGCTGTTAGCGGAAGCAATACACTGTCTTGCACTGTAATTCTGAGTGACTCTAACGGTGATGATCCGGTTCAAATCTTTGCAAACGGCGCACTGCTTTTCTTCAATTGATTTGACGCGCGAGTTCGTAGCGGCCGAGGAGAGGACTACTACTGATCGTGGCAACGATGATGGTTCATGGCAGTGTAAGCTTCGCAGAGAATTCTCAGACCGCGATTCTCGATATGGTTATACGCGGACGGTATTGATGCCCGCGTCGTCAATCTATCGGAAATTGCCGATCGAAAGACCTCTCGGTGAGTGGCCTGACTCGAGAACTCGGGGAAATTCAAGGTCTTCCGCCTGCCTGCCGGATGCGAGCATTTATCGAACGTTTTACGAGGAGTTTCCTGCTTCCTCACCGACGTTTCTGCGACTCGCCAAACGTCGCCTTGAGTCGGCAACGTCGTAACAATCACATGTTCATCTCGCTTTGCGCATACCATCGAGATGAGCGAACTCTAATGGATGCGTTATGTCCGTGAGGGGGGATCTGCTCGAAAACGGTGCTCTTCCCCCGAACCTGAGCGGTACCGAAAGAAAGTGGTGGCCCCCCCCCCCCACATGCAGGGCGAACTTCTCCGGCATCGGCGCGCGTCAAAGTGCATAGCGGCAGCTATGATGTGAGTGTCTGTAGTTAGACAGTGGTTCCAGGCACCGGACCGCTAACTGTCCTCTAACACTTTTGCTGGCGGCATCTTTTATACGCAGGAGGTTTCCTGTGAATAGACTCGAACGCTATTTTGGCGAGACTAACGACCAGGATGCTCGAGAACTCGCGATGGATATTATTAGGTTCTGTTTGGTAATGTATCGCATCCATTCCGAAGCCGGTGAACTAGATTGCGCGCGGTCCCTCGCCGAATTGGAACAAAAGGCAGTAGCATATTTATTGGCGCCGTAATGGGCAATCATGCCACCACACTTACACGCCAGAATCGTACAATCACGGCCTGGATTGAGCCGGCCGCACACGACAAACGAAAATGCAACGGATGCTGCGGCTGAATTGTCGAGTCGCCTGAGGCATTGGCGCTCAACGCAACGTCGGGGGACGTGTACGCCTGTTGCCGATGGACTACGACTTCGCGTCGCGGCGCCAGCGGAGGACGAAGACCGCATCTTCGGTCGCAGGCCCTAATGCTACCACTTATCGATCAGATAGTTGAAGTCGTCGATGGTCGTAAAGTCGTGGGTGATCGTACGGATTGGCAGTCGCGGTCTGCGGCTTGAATGCCATTCCGTTACTAATGGACTAGCCACGACGTTTCACCTGCCGGCATCGCTCAGCTGGTCAGACCCGCGAGTTCGTCTTGGAGTGGACCGCAGGAGGGCAATGCGATTCGATGAAAACGTTCGCCCTGGCAGTCATAGAACAAGACCGTGCCCTCAGCCGCATCCCAAATCGCTGAGAACTTCACCGATCGAAGCCCCTGCAGCGTGAAGTATAGGCCGCATGCTACGCCGTTTCTCGCAAGGGTTTTTTCGCGCAACTGAAAAGCTCCTGGCAGCAATTGCTGCCGATCGCAGATTGTCCGCTCGATCAAATTGCGAAGGTCGTCCAACGTTGAAATCGATGTAGCGCAATTGAGCATGATTGGCGAGAGCCCAAAGGTCCATGGATTTGCCCCAGGCGTTTGACGCCGGACGCCAGCCGGGGCTCGAACAGTTTATCGGCGGACTGGCAGCATGTCTTTGCTAGGAGTCTCCGCAACAGGCGTGGTGTCATCGCTAGCAATGCCGCGGGGACCATCAAAGCACAGATTCTGCAATCTCCGGTGACGGGTGCAGTGCTTGATGGTAGCGTCCGTCAAGTTGCGCACAATTGATTTTGGGTAGTGCCTGGAACTGGGTTGGTTCTCGTTGGTTTTAGTGTGCCTTTATTCCCCCTAGGGGGAATAAAAAGTTCGCCAGTTTACGCGATCGCTACTTCATCCGTG